>NZ_JARVSE010000015.1:0-4659 GCF_030209315.1 Pseudarthrobacter sp. efr-133-R2A-89
TGGCACACTATTGAGTTCTCAAACAACAGACACACCCGGCACCACCACAACCAAAAACCAGTCGCAGATCGCTCCGGAGCAACTTTCCAAACTTACCCGATCCCCCACCCCAACACAAATCCATATCCCAGGACCCGAATCAAAAGGAAGACCACCCCAACCCACCAGGCTCGCCACAAAGCGAACCATTTTCCAGGCCGTTCAGAAGGGGGTTTTCGCCGCTATCTTTCCGCATCAGCGGCGGCGACTCAGAAAACAATACACGCCCACCAACCCCACCGCAAATCCAGGAACAGGGGGCTCCGTACACTGCCGGAAACCGCGAATTTCCGCGGTTTCCGGCAATGCTGACCCTGCCCTCTCAGTACCTTCGAGGGTTTGGAGCCGATGTCGGGTGGCTCACATTCCCGGAGTGGCCTCAGCCGTGGACTTGGAGGAGGACCTCAAACTCAGCTTCGCGGGGCTTCAGCCGGTAGGGCTCCAGGACGCCGGGACCACAGGCCGCGGTGCCAACACCCCGCCGGGCGTGATCAATGTAAACATAGCTGCGTCCGTCCGGAACGAGGTCGGGACGATGCGTCGCTGCTGCGAGGACGTCCATGCCGTAGGGCCTGACGGTCAGCGCAAAGGGCTCTCCGGAGAGTTGCAGCTGCTTGCCGCCGGTTTCAAGAACCGCCTGCCGTACGGAGCCGCGCGCCCCGGACTCCTGCGGCCGGACATAATCAACATCCCAGCCGGCGAGCGGCAACTCGAACCACCCCACCCGCGCTCCCTGGCCGGTGTCGGGGTAACTCTGGTGCGGTCCCTGCCCGAACCAGTTCACCGTGGTTGTCTCGGCCGCCAGGACCAGTTCCAGCCCGATTCGCGCCCATTCGATGTCGAAGCCGGCGTTGACCCAGTCCCCTGCCGGCTTAACGCGGGTGCGCAGTGCCAGCGCTCCGGAGTTGCTGGTCCACAGGTAATCAACCAGCACTCCGTACTGCTTGTCCGCAATGCCAACGCGGGTGCTGACACGGAGTTGTTCCCCGCCCCCTGCCGCGGGTTCTGCCGTGATGCCCAACAGGCGTGTGTGGAGGCGGTCAAGACCTGCGTCCTTCCACTGGGTGGCAAGCGGCCGCTCGTCGGTGCTCCCCCATTCCCGGCCCAGATCGTTGTCAGTGGGTGCCCACCACAGGACCAGCCCCAGTTTGTCGACGGGAAGGCCGCCGATGGACGTGGGCATGCCGGTGGCCCGGCTGAACCGGGCGTTGCCAAGTTTCAGCTCGTCGTCCATGACCTCGACACCGTCCACGGCGGGCAGCCGGGGATCCTGGGTCCCAAAACGGGCCGCCTGGCCCCAGGCGACCTCGTGGCCGGCCCCTGCCCAGGCCGTATCGGAAGCAAGCACCGCGCTCACCGTCAGCACAGCAGACTGGCTGGATGCCGGCGCTGCAGCATACCGGGCAATCTCCGTCGGCAGCTCGACGACGGCTTCGGACTGGGGCGCTATCGGCGCAACGGCCACGGACCGCTCCACCTGGGTGTCGCCGTCGGCCACAACTGTGTACCGGAAGCCGAAGGCGGACGTGTCCGCAAAGTCCTGGCCGTTCCGCACGGTGAAGCGGGCCCAATCCTGCCCGACCTCTATGCGCAGCGGCTCGATGACCTTCTTGAAGTCCAGCAGCCCGGGGCGGGGCTTGCGGTTGGCGTCAACCAAGCCGTCAGTGACGAAGTTTCCATCGTGGATCTCTTCGCCAAAATCCCCGCCGTAGGCGAAATGTTCGCTGCCATCCGCGTCCGTCACGGTGATGCCGTGCTCCAGCCACTCCCACACGAAGCCGCCCATCAGCCGTGGGTATTTGTCGAACAGTTCCTGGTATTCGCTCATGCCACCGGGCCCGTTGCCCATGGCATGGACGTATTCGCAGAGCACGAATGGCATGGCGCGGCGCCTGGCGTCCAGTTCGGCGTTCTCGAGGGGCGGTTCGATTCCTTGGCCGATCAGCGCCGTCTCGGCCTGGCTGGCGTACATCCGGGAGTAGACATCAACGTCGGGCGAAGACCAGTCGCCTTCGTAGTGGATGGGGCGCGACGGGTCGCGGTCCTTGGCCCAGCGCGACATGGCGGCAAGGTTCCGGCCCGTGCCAGCCTCGTTGCCGAGAGACCACATGATGACTGACGGATGGTTCTTGTCGCGTTCCACGGTCCGCTCCATCCGGTCCACCAGGGCTTCCTCCCACTGCGGATCGTCGCTGGGGTTCTGCGCCCATCCGGCCCCCACGAATCCATGCGTCTCGAGGTCGCATTCGAGGACCACATAGAACCCGAGCTGGTCTGCCAGCGCGAGGAATTCCGGATGCGGCGGGTAATGCGAGGTGCGGATCGCGTTGATGTTGTGTTGCTTCATCAACCGCAGTTCCGCCTCCACCACATCCCGCGGCACCACGCGGCCCAGCCTGGGATGGTGTTCATGGCGGTTTACGCCGCGAAGCAGGATGCGCCGGCCGTTGACTTTGAACTGGGCGTCTTCGATGGTGATGCTTCGGAACCCCACCTGCACGGATGCTGTCTCACCGGGGGTGCTGACGGTGGCGTCATACAGGCGCGGCTGCTCCGCCGACCACGGCTCCACGCCCGGGACAGTATGTTGGGCCCCGGCGGGGAGTTCCAGGCCGAGTTCAGGGATGCGGACGACGGCGTCAATCGCCTTGCCGGCCCGCGTCACCTCGACCCTCAGCGTGCCGTTACCCGTCGCGTGGTCGTAGTCCGCGTGGACGAACAGATCGTCGAGGCCGTCAGCGGGCCGCGCCTGGAGGGTCACGTCCCGGAAGATCCCCGGAAGCCACCACATGTCCTGGTCCTCCACGTAGCTGGCGGCGGAGAACTGGGCCACCCGCACCGCCAAGGTGTTGGCACCTTCCACCAGGATGCCGGACACGTCGAATTCGTGGGCCAGCCTGCTGCCGCGGGTGGTTCCGAGTTCAACACCGTTCAGCCATACGGTCCCGGCATTGTCGATGCCGTCGAACCGCAACAGCGCGTGCGGGAAGAACTCCGGGCCTGCCTGGAAGGTCACCACGTGGTCACCGATGGGGTTGGCTTCCTGGACGAACGGCGGTTCCACGGCGAAGGGGAATTGGACATTGGTGTAGGCCGGGGCTCCGTGGCCGTGCATGCTCCAGCTGGAAGGGACAGGCAGCGGGGCGAAACCGGCCAGGTCCGTGCCGTGCTGCCACCCGTCGTTGGGCGCGGTTCGGATTCCGGGGCTCAGCCTGAACTGCCAGTCCCCGTTGAGGGACAGCCTGGGCGCGTCAGTTGCCAGGTAGGAGCGTGCGGGCAGGCTTCCCCGTCCCGGCTCCAGCGAGGCCAGCTCCCGAACCCCTTCCTGGCCAAGCTCCAGGTTGGGGTTGGAGTGTGTGGCGCCGCGGGGGTCCTGGCCGCCATCAGTAGCGGCGGGGGTGTGGAGTGCCATTGTCTTCCTTGCTGCAGGTATTGTTGGGGCTCCGCGTGAACGTTCACGAAGATGCGCTTAAAGCCTATCCGCTGCGTGCGCCTTTGAGTAGGGGTCTAGGCGGACTGGCGGAGGACCAGCTCGTGCCGAAGGATCAGATGGGCCTCGGTCCCGCCTTCCGCGAGCGAGCCCGAGAGGAGTCCTTCGAGGAGGCCGACGGCGGCACGTCCTACGGCTCGCAGGTCCAGTGCGAGGGTGGTCAGCTCAGGGGTGAGCAGTTCTCCGAGCGGTATCCCGTCCATTCCGATGACTGCGCAGTCGCCTGGTACGGCCTTGCCGGAGGCCTGCAAAGCTTTGAGTGCACCGGCGGCCATGAGGTCGTTGAAGGCAAGGATCCCGTCAACGGGGTCTGCTCGGTCAGCCAGGAGGGCCACGGCTGCCTTGGCGGCGGCCGCGGAGGGCTCGGCCTTGAAGCGGCTGAGCTGCATTCCAGCTTCTTCGGCGACGGCTGCGGCTGCCGCGCTCCGACTGCCGGCAGGCCCGCCTTGGTCCGAGTCCAGGAAAGCGACGTTCGTGCAACCCCTGGCAGCAAGGCGGGCAAGTGCCAACCTCGCAGCGTGGCGGTAGTCGAACGAGATGCGGCCGGCGGTTCCCGCGTCCGGTGAGTCCAGGGCGACGACGGGCCGGCGGCCCATAAGCGCCTGCGCCTCGTCCGCGTGCGGCGCGAGGTAGCCGATAAGGGCGTCCACCTGGGGCGCGAGCCTGGCCGCGGCGTCGACGGCACTGCCGGTTCCGTGCCCGTAGTCATCAACCACGACGTTCCAGCCGCGCCCGGTGGCTGCCTCCACCACGCTCGACGCAAACGCAGGGAAGTATGGGTTGGTCAGGTCCGGGATGGCGAGGCCAATCGATACCTTCGCACCCTGGACCAACCCCTTGGCGAAGCGGCTGGGGCTGTAGCCCAGCTCCGAAGCGATCCTCTGGACGCGTTCACGGGTCTCGGGGCTGATCCCGGGCATGTCGTTCATGGCACGGGTGACGGTTTGCCGGGAGACACCGGAGGCAGCGGCAACGTCGAGGATGGTGGCCCGTTTGCCCTTGGGGCTTGTGCTTCGGGGGGTCATAGACGGTAAGTCTAGGTGGTGGTGTTAAATGTGGGAGGCCCCAACCATGGTGGTTGGGGCCTCGACCAGTGGTGTGTGTCCGGCGGTGTCCTACTCTCCCACACC